>NZ_WIAE01000031.1:0-5234 GCF_009828605.1 Arthrobacter zhaoguopingii
GCTTTGGAAGTGCAGCGACCGGGCAGAACTACGCTCAGCTCAGCGGGCAGGCAGGAGAAGACGTCACCGCAGTACGCGTCATCAGCGCCTCCGGAACCGTGACCGAAACCACGCTAGCCGACGGTATCTGGGGTGCTGTGTGGCTTGCTGGCAGCAACCCCGGAGAGTACAGCGCAGCCACCCTCGAATTCGACACTCCCGCGGGCACCCGCACCGTGTCCACCATTGACGTCGATGTCATCGCAGCCGACCAAAGATAGCGTTCCAGCGAGAGTCAGCTGCTGTGCTGCTGGTACCAATTTCACCTCTCATTCAGATGCGTGAAAACAACTTCCTGGCCTTGACACCGAGTATTCGTGTCCCTCCCTTAAGGGCCTTGGAGGGCCGCACCCCGCCCGCTGGGGCTGGGTGCGGCGTCCCCGCATCCGGTGGAGGAGCCTCTATCGGGGAAGCGAAGCTTTCTAGATCAGGGCTCACGCGACGTACTGGCCGGCGTCACCCGCTCAGTCGCTGCCGAGCTTCTGGAACGACGGCAGATCGGCCCTCGAAGCGCTGCGGGCCGGACTCACAGCCACAAACAAGCGATCCTTCCGATAAGTATCGGACAAGATAGCTGCGAGGTGCGCACCCGATGTGTGCACCCGATGTGCGCACTTCGCAGTTGTTCAGCACCGGTAACCTGCGGCCATGCGTTGAATTTGATCTCTCTAGACAGCAGCATGCCCTAAGGTCGGCTCACCCCCGCGCCGCTTACCGGCTCATCGCCCGGGGGTGGTTCGCCGCTAAATGCCAGCCCCAGGCACGCATGATCTGCGACAAACCGCCATCCCTCGCCCACGGCAATAATGGAGAATAATCGCGGGTACGGTGCGGCACCGGGCTCTTGGTGGAGCTCACCAATCGTGCAGATGATCCTGACAGTCTAGTGGATGTGGCGCACTCGCTGGGCAACGCGATGGACGGAGGTGAACGCTCTGTTGTCTGGGCTCCACCCCAGCAGGAGTAATGGCGGCCAGAAGCCCCGCCGTCACTGTGGCGGACGCCTGCCATTGAGGTGCCGGGCGTGAGGCGGGGGTACGCTCGAGGTGGTACGCGGGCCGGTCCACCTATGCCTGGGGCTGCAAGACCAGTTTCCCCTTCCACGCTCCTGTACGGAGGATGTCGAGGCCGCGGCTCAAGGAGACGCGCTCTCCGATGTTCGTGTGCAGGCGGCCGGTCGCGGCGAGGTTGATGAGGAATTCAAAGTCGGACTGGAGGTCCGGCCCGCCCTCCTCCGGCATGAAGAAGGTACGGATGGTTCGTCCGGATCCTCCCCAGTCGCCTTGAAGATCAGTTGCGCTCAGGACAACGTCCTCGCCGCTCGCTCGTCCTACCGAGACGAGGGTTCCATTGGATGCCAGCAGGGCGAAGGCATCCCTGAGGGCGGGTCCGCCCACGTTATCGATGACGCCGTCGAATATGCCAAGGTCTGAGCCGATCACGGCGGAGGTGGAGGTGGCACCGAGTTCACGAAGGAGCGGAAATGCCTGTTCGTCCCGGGCTACCGCAGCGATCTCCGCAGCGCCGGAGGCGGCCGCCAGCTGCACTGCGATCCTGCCCACTGCCCCAGTTGCTCCGGTAATCAGGACTCGACGGCCGAGCGTCGAGCCCAGCGCCCGGAGAGCTCGCAGCGCTGACGCCCCAGCGAGCGGCACAGTCGCGGCAGTGTCAAAATCCAGGTGGTCGGGTATGACGGCGAGTTGGGCGCCCGGAACAGCCGCATACTCCGCCCAGGCACCGCCCATCGCCAGTCCCGCCACCCGCGTACCGGCAGCGGGGCTTGAGCCGTCCGAAGCGGGTACATCAATGGTGCCAGCCACTTCGTACCCGATGACGGCTCCATGGGGTGCTTGTGCGGCAAAGTGCAGGTCCGTGGGATTTACGGTTGCGGCCGACACCCGCACGAGCGCCTCGGATACTGAAGGTTCCGGCGTGGTGGTGGCAAGGCGGATGCCGCCCGGGGCGTCGCGGTCAACAATAAGTGAGTTCATGCCCTGAATTTTGGCACACTGTGCCGATTGGCACAATGTGCCATAATGAGGCCATGACAACAGTTCAGGTCGCACCGGGCCGCCGGCTGACGAAAAGGCAGCAGACACGGACCGCCATCGTGGACGCGGTCCTACACTTCGGCAGCACCCGGGGTCTTGACGCGACGACCGTGCGTGAGATCGCCGACGAGGCCGGCATCGGGGCGCGGACCTTTTTTCGGTTCTTTTCCTCGAAGGAAGAGGCTGTCATTGCCCTGGATGAGGACTTCTTCACGGCGATCCTCGAGGCACTGGATGAGCAGGCGGAAGGATTGTCGCTCAGTGAATTCTTTTTGGGCGCCTTCGAGGCCGCCGCTGCCCAGTTCGACCAGGCATGGTGGACACGCTTCGCCGGTGCGTCACGACTGGCGGCGGCCAGTCCGACGGTCAGCGGAATAGCGCTGAATTTGTGCGGAGTCACGGCTGCGCGGTGCGCCGATGCCCTCCGGCCATCCTTCAGCACAATCGCACAGCACGAATTCGACCTGGCGCTCGATGGCGTTTTGAACGCTTGGCGACGGGCCCGGGAGGCTTGGCTGGAATCCGAAAACCTCGACCCCGCCGCATTTCACGCACTGGTTCGGCGCAACCTTCGTTTCCTGGAGACCACGCCACTCCTTAAGGCTCGGGCGACCGCCTCCAGCTGACGGACGTCCGGCGAGGCGCCCCATCGCGCTCCCTACCGATCGGGTGTCACGCAGCGACGCGGCCCGCCCCGGTCCCACCCGGCACGATGAAGAGTCACCTCACCTCCGAACATCCCGGGCATTCAGGAACCCGCATCCTCGCCTACCGGCCCTCACTGTTGCCGCAGCTCAAAGAACCTGACCCAGCACCGACTCTTGGACAGCTCGGCAAAGTGCCGCCACACTCCGGAAAATAAGGTAAGAGTCTGCCGCGACCAACCGCCTCGTCCCCAGGACCCTCGAAGCACGCAAGCGATCGGGCGCGAATTGAAAGTTATAGGAGCGTCAGGGGCACGGCAAAAGGTCCCCCACGCTTCGCTGCTTGTCCTGCACCCAAGATGGCCAGTAGGAACCAGGGGCCCGCCTGCACACACCCACCTAAGTCACCGACACTTGGCAACCCACCCCTGAGCCGGCGGCGGGCGTGCACAGCCTTCTGAAAGCTGCGGCGGGACAGCCCCAGGCACCTGGCCCGCCAGATCAGCAGTGCTCATCGATGCACGGGACAGAACCCGGGGCCGTGGAGCCAGACCGGTAGTTGGTCATCCATCTGTGGGCGAGTGGAGCCCGAAGGATAAAGCTCAAAGCCGTCCACCTATGGGTGAGCCACCCGGACCTGTCCGCGGCAGTCGTACCCTGCCGAGACATGGTGCACCATCTCTGGACCTTCGCGCACATCCGATGCAGAAGCCAGAAAAGGACCCTAGAACGACACTTTTCGGCGCGTTTTGAACAGTTGCGTCTGGGTGTATCTGGCGCACCACACTCGACCTCGGTCCGATGTGCGGATAAGGCGCCGCTTCGCTCTGTGCACGACCGCGGTCTTCTGACCGTGAGAAAAATGGCTAGGTGGGTGGCGGCACCAAGTCCTAACCGGATTCGCTGCAGGTATTGCAGCGGCGCCGCTCCGCAGCCGTCGGTTCACGAGGATGAACACCTGCGCTGAGCTTTACGTGTTGGTGATGATGCGGTGTGCAACCGGCTGAGCGGATCCGGCTGTCACCTTGGGCGTGATCAAGCGCATAGGAGAAGGACTCTGTGCAGCGCGCCTCGGGGCGAGGGCCCTGGTTTTGCTGATAGTTGCTGAGGGTGCCCCGGGATGAATGATGCCCTGGCCCTATTTACACCGTACGGGTGGAGACCTCCCCAAACCTGGAGGCCATGGCTTCTTGCCACCGCGAAGACCCGGGATTGCACGGCACCCTCGTCCAGCCCACTGTTTTACGGTCCGCTCCACAATCCGCAGTATCTGACCCGCCGGGTCATCGAATGCGCGGTGAGCGAGCAGCGTCTCCGCGTGGACATTGAGCTGAATGCCCGCATTGCGCAGTGCCTGAACGACTTCGGTCCGTGGGTGCCCACCCACCCGGACTACGAGCCCTTCGGTCTTCGGTGCACTTATCATGTAGTGATTCCTCCGTCACCGACATTTCGAGAACGGTCACGAGTCGTCCCGTTTGGGGGCCTTGGGTCACCGGTTCTCCCGGCCACGCAGATCCAACACGTAAAGGCCATCGGTTTCGGTCGCCGTCTGGGTGACCCCTGCATCATCAACATAGTTGTAGGTCGTGGTGACCGACTCCCCCAGCGGCCTGTAGCCCAACCGCTCATAAAGTTTCCGGGCCCGGTCATTGTCGACACCCACGCCAAGGTAGATCGCACCGAACCCGGCCGCGGCCGCCTGTTCCTCAGCCCAGGCACACCGCGCGGTACCGGCACCCCGAGGACGACGACTCTCCTGCTGCGTTAGACCCGCCCGACAAAGCGCGCGGCGAGGGACCAGCTCACAGGTTCTATCTTTTGACGCTTGTGGAAGAGTGGGCGTCATGCCTTTGGACGACGAACTCGACCAGATCTTCGCGGATCGGGACCGGGACAACATGCAGGCAACCATTGATGCTTTGCTCCCACTCTACGAATCTCACCCGGAGAACGCGCGGGTGCTCTACGAGGTCGGTGGCGCCTACGACACGGCCGGCCACGAGACCATCGCACAGGGATTCTACGAGAAGGCTCTGGCTGCCGGGCTGGAGGGGGACCTTCTGCGTCGGTGCTACCTCCAGTACGGATCGACACTGAGAAACCTGGGCGAGTACGAAAAGTCGAGCGACATCTTCAGGAAAGCCCGCACAGCCTTCCCCGGGTCCCCGGAGCTGGGAGTCTTCGAAGCCATCACCGCTCACGCTGCCGGCCAGCCGAACGAATCCATCGCCTTGCTGCTGGAGGTGGTGGCGGAATTCGTGGGCACACCGGACATGGAGCGGTACAAACCCGCAATCAGCGGGAACGCGGCCTACATCCGCTCCCTGGAGGAGACGAGACCGCGGTAGCAGCCGAGTCCCGTTGAGGGATGGTGAGTTCAGTCGGTCGTTGCAACACCCCCTATTGATGTGAGGTGTTGTGAGTGGTGTCGAAAAAGGAACGACTCGATCAGGAGGCGCGGTTCTGGGTGTTGATGGCCCAGGGATCGACGCTGACA
>NZ_WIAE01000032.1:0-5017 GCF_009828605.1 Arthrobacter zhaoguopingii
GCTAAGACCCACAGCGCCGATGGTACTGCACCCGAGAGAGTGTGGGAGAGTAGGACACCGCCGGACCACCCTTAAAATGCAGGCCCCACCACCGGTGGGGCCTGCACCCCTTTAACCACCCACCACCCATACAGTCGACGCATGCGGTTTCACCCCAAATCACCCCAGCAGGCCGGCTTCGTGCGTTACGAGGGGGCCGAGCGCAATGTCCGGGGGATCCATCCCGGGATTTTTGGCCTTGCCAACGCGCTGGCCCGCGACGGCCGCCTCAGTGAGGCCGACTATTCCTGGTGGCTTGCGTCGAATCTCTGGTACGACGCGGCCTACATCAACCCCCAGCTCGTCGATGCGTCGGTGTACGACCGCACCCTCAACCCGACGGCCCAGGCCTGGTTCAAGGTGTCCGCCGGGCACCTTCTCGAGCGGATCCCCGGATATCTCTCCCTCCTTGACCGCTACGCGGTCCCCTGGCGGGAGGTCCGTTCGAACGACCCGGGCGCCGTTCTCTACGAAGACGAATTCCAGCTGGTGGTCACGCCATGGTTGACCCAACCGGGAGGGGATGAGGGGCCGGAGATGCTGCTTGAGGCCCGAAGCGGCCAGGTCAAGGCCACAAAAGGAACTGCCGACGGCACGTGAACCGTTGTAGGGTCGAGCCAGGTTGCCAACGCCTGGTGCCACCACTCGGTCCGAGACTGCCAGCCCTGAGAGCGGGCGTCCTCGAAGGAAGAAGAGGTATCAGTGGGTTCGACGAACCGCCTGCGCCGCTCGGGTATGCCACAACCGGGGACACTGAGCCCCGTGTCGCCGGACAGCCCGGTTTCCGGCCCGAAAGATCACTACGAAGTGCTCGTCATCGGGGGAGGAAATGCAGGGATCTCCCTCGCGGCACGGCTGCAGCGTTACGGCGTCCGCGATATTGCCATTATCGAGCCGCGCAGCCACCACCTCTATCAGCCGCTCTTCTCACACATTGCCGGCGGCACCGCGAAGCCTGCCGACGCCGTCCGCCCCCAGTCCAGGGTCATGCCCCGTGGAGTCGCCTGGATCCAAGGTGAGGTAACCGGCGTGCAGCAGGACGCCCTCACCGTCACCCTTTCCTCCGGCGCGAGCCTGAGGTACGACAACCTCGTCGTGTGCCCCGGGATTCAAAAGGACTGGGACGCCGTGCCGGGCCTCGCGCAGGCGATGGCGTCGCCTTTCGGCGGGTCCAACTACGAGTTCGAGCTGGCACCGAAGGCGTGGGACCTGTTGCGTCAACTCCGCAGCGGCACTGTGGTTTTCAGCCAGCCGCCCGGCCCTGCCACCTGCGCCGGTGCCGCCCAGAAGCCGATGTACCTTGCCTGTGACTACTGGCGTGCGCAGGGGGTGCTCGACGACATCCGGGTCGTGCTGATTGTGCCGACGCCGACCGTTTTTGGAATGCCTCTGATCGACGAGGAGCTTAACCGCAAGATTGCTGAGTACGGCATCGAACTCCGTTGCGACAGCGAGCTCGCCGAGGTGGACCCCGAGGGACGCAGCGTCGTCGTGCGCAACATTGCGGACGGGACCGATGAACGTCTTCCCTACGACGTCCTGCACGCGGTGCCACCCCAGTCCGCGCCCGACTGGCTGAAAACCTCCGCGCTTTCCGCCGACGGTGACCCCGACGGCTGGGTCGAGGTCGATCCGGAGACGCTGCGGCATGCGCGGTTTCCCTCGGTATGGTCCCTCGGCGATGCGGCGGGGACACGGAACTCGAAGTCCGGTGCCGCGTTGAGGATGCAGACTACCGTTCTCGCGAAGAACCTCAAAGCCGTGCGCAAGGGCAGGAATCCCCGCAAGAAGTACAACAACTATTCGGCGTGCCCCTTCACCGTGTCACGTTCGACGGTCGTCTTTTCCGAGTTCGATGACAGGTACCGGCCGAAGCCGACGGTGCCGGGGTGGAAGAATCTGGCACGGGAGCGACGGTTGACGTGGCTCCTGGAGCGGAGGGTGCTCCCTCAGGTCTATTGGAAGCTGATCCTGAGGGGCCGGGCGTAGTCCGCGGCGGCAGGGGAACTCCTCAGGGAAGCCGATGGTCGTCCGGGTCTGGGATGCGCAGCCACCGGTAGCCATACGGTTCAAGGTCGAGGTCGACGGTTCCCTTCCGTGAGATCTGCGGTCCGGTACCGCCAAGCAGGTCCAGCAGGGTTTTTCCGTCGAGGTCGCTGGCGCTGTGCCGGGAACTGGTGACGTCCAGCGTGACGCGAGCCGCTGACGGAGCGAAGTTGTGGACGAGGACCATGCTCGAGGCTTCCCAGGTGCAGCGGTGGGCCAAGATCGAAGGATTGTCCTGTGAGAGGACCTCGAAGCTTCCCCAGCCAAGTTCCGGGCACTGCCGGTAGCGGCGGATGAGTCCGGCCATGAAGTGGAGGAGCGACTCCGGATCCTGGCGGGCCCGGGCGGCGTTGACGGCATCCGGGCCATATTCGCCCTGAACCGGGCGGGCAACGAGGTTGGCCTCCTCAGCGCTCGAGAACCCCCCGTTCTTCCCGTCGGTCCACTGCATGGGGGTGCGGACGGCGAGCCTCCCATCCGCGGCGAGGTCCTCGCCCATGCCGATTTCTTCGCCGTAGAACAGGACAGGTGTCCCGGGTAGTGAAAAGAGCAAGGAGTACACCATTCGGATGCGGCGAGGGTCTCCATCGAGCATCGGTGGCAGGCGCCGCTTGAGCCCACGTCCGTAGACCTGCATGTTTTCCTCCGGGCCGAAAGCAGCGAACACCTCCTGCCGCTGCGATTCGGTGAGCTTGTCGAGGGTCAGCTCGTCATGGTTGCGCACGAAAGTCGCCCACTGGCTGTCGGGATTCGTCTTCGGACGGCCCTGGAGTGCGGCGGCCAACGGGGCGGCGTCCTGCCGTGCCAGGGCGAGGTAGAGATTCTGCATTCCAATGAAATCGAAAAGCATTGTGAGTTCGTCGGCGGCCTCTCCGCCGAGGAACCGCAGTTGGGCCTCGTAGGGAAGGTTCACTTCACCCAGCAGGATCGCGCCGGGGCTCCGGCGGCCGAGGAAGCGCCTGAAGTCCTTGAGGAATTCATGCGGTTCCGGCAGCTCGTCCGCCTGTGCCCCGGTCAGCTCGATGAAGAAGGGCACGGCGTCGACCCGAAAGCCGTTCATGCCCAGCTGGAGCCAGAAGCCTGCCGCTTTGGCGATCTCGTCGCGAACCCGCGGATTGGCAACATTCAGGTCCGGCTGATGTCGATAGAAACGGTGCTGGTACCAATCACCCGTCGGCTCGGACCGGGTCCAGATGGAGTCCTCCTGGTCAGGGAAGGTCACCTCTGCCGAGGTGTCAGGCGGGGCATCGGAGCGCCAAACGTAGAAGTCGCGGAATGGACTGTCGCGGGACTCAACGGCCGACCGGAACCAGGGATGCTGATCGGAGGTGTGATTGACCACGAGGTCCGCGATGACGCGGATGCCCTGATCCTTGGCCGTCCGAAGGAACTCAACGAGGTCACCATGGGTCCCGAGCCGGCTGTCCACTCCAAAGAAATCGGTGATGTCGTAGCCGTCGTCGCGGTCTGGGGTGGGATAGAACGGCATCAACCAGATGCAGGTCACGCCGAGAGCCGCCAGATAGGGCACCCGCTCCGTAAGGCCGGCGAAATCACCAATCCCATCGCCGTTCGAGTCGTAGAAGGTCTCGACGTCGAGGCAGTACACCACGGCATTCTTCCACCAAAGATCAGACGTTTCCGTGGTCTTCATTGTTCCCCCTCGTAGTTCGACGGCGGTGTCCAGAGTTGGACGGGTTGACCTGCCGCTCAGCGAAGCTCGGGCAGGACCTTGGCGGCGAAAGCATCAATGAAGGGCTGCTGGTCCTGGCCCACGAAGTGGAGGTAGATTTCGTCGAAGCCAAGCTCCAGGTACTCCTGAAGCCACTGAGCATGTTCACCGGTGCTGGCCGAGACGTTGACCGCCGTACGCACCGACTCCTCACCCACGTCGCGGCCTACGGCGTCGAAGTAGCCGGCGGTTGGAAGGTCCCACGGTATGGGTGGGGCGAAGGTGTTGTTCTTCCACTGATCCATGGCAATGCCAATGGCCTCAGATTCAGTGGGCGCCCAGGATAGGTGCACCTGCAGGGTTGCCGTGCCCGTGCCTCCCGCCTCCCGGTAAGCCGACAGCATGTTCCGCAGGTGTTCATGCGGCTGGTTGATCGTCACCAGCCCATCGGCCCAGACCGCGGCGCGCCGTGCGGTGTCAACGGTGACGGCAGGGGCGATCAACGGCGGCGGTGTGGCCGGTGTGTCCCAAATCCGCGCCCGCTCGACGGTGACCAGCCCCCGATGGGTGACCTCCTCGCCGCTGTGCAGCCGGCGGATGACCGACACGCATTCCTCGAGACGCCGCTGCCGGACGTCCTTGGGTGGCCACGCCTCGCCGGTGATGTGCTCGTTCATGTTTTCGCCGCTGCCCAGCGCAACCCAAAGCCGGCCGGGATACATGTCCGCGAGTGTCGCCGAGGCATGGGCGAGGATCGCCGGGTGGTACCGCTGCCCGGGTGCAGTCACGACGCCGAACCGCAGGCCGGTCCGGGCAAGGGCCGACCCCAGCCAGGACCAGGCGAACCCCGAATGGCCCTGCCGCTCGGACCACGGTTCTATATGGTCAGAGCACATCGCCGCATCGAAGCCGGCCTGCTCGGCGAAAACCACGTCCTCCAGCAGACGCGATGGGCTGATCTGTTCGTGGGACGCATGAAATCCGAGTATCGCCATCCGACATGCATACCGCGGCACGGCCATGCTGTCGAGGAATCAGGGAAGGCGCAGGCAGCCCGCCCACGCCGGCATCGGCTCCGGCAGCTGGTCTGGAAGAGGATCTTTGGGGCGGACCGGGGGCGCCCGTACGCCGGTTTTGTGGGGGGTGGGTGGGGGATTTGTGTTTGGTGGGTGGGGGTCGTATAGTTATGGAGTTGCCCCGGTGAGGGCGGCGAAACCCACACAAATTTCTGAGGCTTTTCCGGTGTGTGCTGTGCACGGG
>NZ_WIAE01000033.1:0-4929 GCF_009828605.1 Arthrobacter zhaoguopingii
ATGAAGGCCCGGGCCTACGTCACCGAGACGCTCCTGGCCGAACCGGCCGCTGTCCGCTGAGACGTTCACAACCGAAGAACCGGAGCACGGTCATGATCACTAAAACCAACATCGAGGTCCCTGGGCTCGGCGACTCCCGCAAGTACGCCTACCTGCAGTGCGTCACGGCCGGCGATTTCGCGTTCGTCGCCGGGCAGACCGGGGTTGATAAGGACTACAACATCGTTTCGCCCGAGTTCGGCGCCCAGGCCCGGCAGGCCCTGCGCAACGTCGGACTGGCTCTGGAGGCCGCCGGCACGAACCTGGCCAACATCGTCAATCTGACGGTCTACCTGGCCGATGCCCGCGATGCGTTCGAATTCATCGACATCTGCCACGAACTGATGGACGAGAACTTCGCGCCGACCGCCATTCTCGGAGGAATCGACTTCGTCCTCTCCGGTCTGCGCATCGAGATACAGGCCACCGCCGTGATCGAGCGCCCCTGAGGCCAGCGCACCCGAGAGAGGGACAGCCCCGCTGCCATCCCTCCCTACTACACCGCAGCCACGGTGCTGAAGACTGAAAGGCGGGGTAGTCACGTCAACGCCGCCGCATAGACGGTTCAAGGGATCCCTTCACCGTGGAGTGAAGCTCGGCTGGGTGAAGTGCAACAGTGGGAGCATGACTGGGACATCCCTACCTCTCGCCGAGTTCGCGTTCACTGGGCCGCTTCGTGACTTGTTGGTCGTGTTCATCCTTTCGCGCACAAAGACCACGACGACATCGCTGCTAGTGGAGTACGCCGTCGAAGGTGATCCGCTACCAGTGGTGGTACGGCGACAGGCATCGATCGACTCGACGGGTTGGACCTAGGTTGGACTCGAGAAGGCTTTCAGACGGATGCAGTCAGGTCCGCCCTGGTTGCGGTTTGGGACTTAAGTCGTGGTTCAACGAGAAGTCTGTCGAGGCAGAAGTTCAGGCCGGCCTCGAGGTGCTCGGCTGATCCGGTGGAGAGCAGGATGGTCATGCCTCCCTCGATGGCGGCGATGATTGCTGCTGCTGTGAGTTCGGGATTCAGGTCGGGGTCGGCTTCGCCGGCTGCCTGGGTAGATTCGATGCCCGAGCGAAGCGATTGCTGCCACCTCGTGACCAGGTGAGCTGAAACTGCTTGAGCGTCAGGACTGTACCGCCCGATGTCGGCTATGAGCACGGCCAGGGGGCAGTGCAAGCCTTGATCCCGGTATGTTCTGACGATCAGGTCGCGCCAGGCTATCCAGGCGGAGCGAGAGGTGAGTTGACTGAGGTAGGGCTCCTGGTCATCAAACGACGTCCGAGACCGAAATCTCTGCATGGCAGTATGCCATTGCATATGTCGATCCCTCAGGGCACCCAGTGGCCTATCCTCCGATGATGACCAAGCAAAAGTAAGCTCCTTTGACCGGACTATGCGCCGCTGCCGCCGCTCTCCGTAGTGGAGCTTCCCGGCCCGACGGCCACCGAAAATCCCTCATAGAACCCAAGACCGTAGAGTCGCGTTCACCCCGCCCGGGAAAATGCCCGGTGACGTGCCTTAACCGCTACACGCGAATAACCAGTGCTGTAGCAACCATTTAGGGCCACCGGCTCCCTTCCTCCTGCGAGGGGGTCTTCGCTCGTCGGCCGCCGACGGGGATGAACCGGGCGCTGAGTGGGAGCAGCTTGACCCGGAAGAGGAGCAGTCCTGTCGTGATATCAGTGACCGTCACCGATCATCAGATTCCTGCCATCATTTGTTGGTCCGTCCATCCGGAAATTGAAGCACACGGCACTTGGCACGGCTGAGCCACCTTCGGTGCGGCGTGTGCTGTCCGACGTGGCGGCCCGGGATGTACCCGCAGTACGCCTCTCAAGCCAAGGGACGTCCGGGCCGTCGAATTGATCCGGCGCACATGATCGCCCCATGGGGACTATGAGGATGCGTCCAAGGACCGGGGCGGCACCTTTTTCGGGGACATTTGGAAGTAGGTCACAACCGCGAGAAGGACACCGAGGAAGCACACGAGGCTGGAGATCTCGTACCCGAAACCCCTGATATAGCTATTCAGGTTGATCGCGGCGGGCAACCAGCCTGCCGACCAGATTAGAACATCAATCCAGCATGCCCACCGCTGCCCGATTCGCAGCGAGGAGAACGCAACGGCGGCAAGGACGGCTGTCATCAGCCCAGTGATGATGACCAAAGCCGGGCCCCTGGTGACGTCTCCGTCGGCAGAATGGCCCTGAGCCTCATAGCTGGCAATTGTAAATCCGAGATTGATAGTGACCGCAATGATAAGGAATAGGCCCCCCGCAAAGAGCAGCACATTCACCGTTTGCAGGGCCTTGAAGGATAGCTTGCCTGCATGAGCCGGCAAGCCTTCTTCCTCTGCCTTGACCGCGCTCAGATCTTTTGGTTTTTCCCTCACAACATCCCCCAATACGCCTTCATCAATACGCCGCGAATCCGTTGCTACTGCCTCGGATCCCGCGCACCTTGACCTGCACCTTCTCACATCCTTGGCTTGATGGTCTGAGGGCTGACCTGTCGCCCCGCGGGAAACGGCCGCAGGCTCCTGCGGCTCGTTGTTCGTCCAGGTGCCGGGATTAGCCAGCCCATGCCCGGTGTCGTGTTGCTTGGTCAGGGTTCCCACTGTCAGGTACAAGTCCGTGATTCCACGCGGCCTAAGGCCAGTGCCCCCGAGCAGCCGATGCGGACGGAAGTCCACTCGTGGCCCGGGTATCGTCGTCGAAGCTTGTGAACCTGCTCGTCAATCATTTCTTGAAGATAGGTCCGCCCAGCCAAGACCTTGAGCCCCGGATGATCCCTCAGTGGGATGCCGGGCTGTCGCGGACGGTGGGGGAACCGGCACGGTTCCAGGAGAAGAGGGTGAGATGCCACAGTCCGGACCGCTTGCGGGACAGGTCGATCAAACCATGTGCGCCGCGACGCTCCAAAGCGTCGTGTACCGCCCGGGAAGGCGGCACACGGCCTTCGGCTCCTGGCTCCTGCCAGTCGGCGGCGGCATCACCTGGATCGAGGCCGAGCCCTGCCAGGAGATTCGGGTCGTGCAAATCGGCGCTCGATGATGTGCTTTACCTGCCCTGGACTGCGGGAGTTCAACCCAGGACTGCGCCAGCTCAGTCGTGGGCCGTTAGGCGATCGGCTGTAGGGCTTTCCAGTTCTTTGCGCAGCGTCGGCAGGACGGAGGAGCCGATCAGCTCAAGTTGTTCGTGAACCTTGCGCTCGGGCACCCCGCCGAAGTCAATCGCGAAAAGCTGCCGCTGGTAGGGGCCGAACGACTCCCGGAAGGTCAGGACATGCTCAATGACTTCCTGAGGGCTTCCGACTGCCAAGCCAGTTTTTTGGGCTGCTGTCTCGAGTCTGCCGGCGCTCGACATGACCGGGTGCGAGTAGTAGTAGGGGGAGAATTCTTTGAAGGCCGCCTGCGATGACGGCCTGACGAAAATTGCCCCACCAGCGCCGACAATCGCGTCCTCAGGTCGACCGTGTCCGTTTTCCGAGAAGCGCCGGCGGTAGAAGTCGACATACTCCTTGAAGTAGGAGACCGGCATGAACAGATTGTTCACGAAGAAACCATCTGCATAGTGCGCGGCTTGCTCAGCAATTTCGGGGCTTCGGATAGACCCGTGCCATACAAAGGGCGGTATTCCGTTCAGAGGCCGGGGCATTGAAGTGAACTCGAGCAGCGGGGTGCGGAACTGGCCGCTCCAGGAAACCTTCTCCTCCCGCCAGAGTCTACGCAACAGCGCGTAGTTCTCGACTGCGAGGGCAATGCCCTGACGAATGTCTTTTCCGAACCAGGGATAGACCTCGGCGGTATTGCCGCGCCCGAGCATGATGTCTACTCGATCACCGGCAATGTGCTGCAGGGTCGCGAAATCTTCGGCGATCTTGACCGGGTCGTTTGTCGTGATCAGCGTGGTGGATGTCGAGAGCTTGATCCTCTTCGTCATTCCGGCCACGTACGCCAGCAGTGTGCTGTCCGAGCTTGAGATGAATGGTGGGTTGTGGTGCTCGCCGATCGCGAAAACGTCCATCCCGATATCCTCGGCGTGCTTTGCGATGCGACCCAGTCCGAGAATGCGTTCCGTTTCGCTGGGGGTTTCTCCCGTAGTCGGATCGGCCATGATTTCGCCGACACCGAAGATTCCAATTTCCACGGTTACCACTTCTCTTTCATCTACATTGTGGGTCCATCAGCTGGAGCGCACGAGCTTCTATACCTATCGAGCACTTGGAGTTTCGTCGCCCGGACAGTGCAACGGACGCTGCGTGCACTGGTTCTTTCGCCGACCGATAAGTACGTGACGTGTCAACTGTAATGGTGGGCGTTCTATTCCCGACCCTCATCGCCCATCCCGCGACCCCTAGTCGAGGAGTAATCGTTCAAGAACTACCGGTCAGGACTGCCGGCTGAGGACGACTGAAACGGGAAGGGTGTTGCGCTGTTTGGAGCAAGTTTCCGGCCGCCCGCGCGCGCGGGTGGCGCGTCGCTTCAGCCGGGCTTAGGGGGTGGACTCTTGGCCTTCCGCCGGGGGTTCTGCGGCGCGCAGAAGCTTTTGGGCGATGATGCTGGCACGGGTGATGACGTCTCTTTGTGCTGGATTGTAGAGTGCCTGGACGGCCTCGGTCATGGTGGCCTGGGTCACTCCGGCGCTTTTGGTGACGTGGCTTTCGGGGTCGCTCACCCAGGGGTAGTCCTTGAGTGTCTTGGCCAGCGTGGGTGCGTAGCGTTCGGCGAGGTCCTGGCGCTGACTTTCCTCCGCGTCGGGGGGCAGCGCGTCGAGGTCCGCGCTTGCCTTATCGGTGTCCGCTTCGACCATGTGGCGCAGGTCATTCATCGCATCGTTGTCGTAGAGCTGGGAGTAGATCAGCATCAGGGACCGATTGGCTTCGGACATGCCGGC
>NZ_WIAE01000034.1:0-3175 GCF_009828605.1 Arthrobacter zhaoguopingii
GCACAAAATTCGAAACCAGCCAAAAAAACCAGCCCACCACACGGGGTGCGGCAGACCAGCCAATTCAACCAATCAAAAAACAATCGGTATCAACAAACTTGGCACACTATTGAGTTCTCAAACAACAAACACGTGGGAATACTTTTTCGAGCCAGATCCGAAGTTTTCCTTCGAAATCCTCCAAAGCTCTTTATTTCTTCGCCGTGGTGTGTTACTAACTTATTTCATTTCCTTTCTCCTTGTCAAATCCGTTCTTTTCGGTGAAACCCGAGAAGTATTCGACAAGAGGAATCAACCACAGCAAAATAAAGCATCATCCGGCTTTAGTGCTCAGCACACGCTGGACTAGCTTCAAGAATTTGGTGGGGTTGGCTGCCCTCAGCGGGGCAACTCAGAAAACATTACATGCCTCCGCGCACCAGCGCAAACCGGACGGGCACGTTGTGATGAGCATCGCAGGGTACTCATCTCCTGCACTCCAGCGGCTGCCTGGCCAGCGCATCCGCTGCCCAAGCTGCTTCATTGAAACGCCTCGATTCAGCTCGAGGGACGCAGCGCAGACCACGGGCTCTCGTTTCGGCGCGGCCCACCGGGGGGAGGCCTCGTAAAGGGCCTACCGCAGGGTGAGCCACAGAGCTAATGTTGCACCGTCATCGAGGAGGATCCGCCGTGATTTCCGCAAGCACCGCTGCGTTGCTGATAGCTGTGTCTCTTCCGATCGCCCTCATCCCCGGGCCTTCGGTGGCCTTCATCCTAACCACGACTCTGCGTTCCGGACGCGGTGGAGGTTTAGCCGCCGTCGCCGGGATCGAGTTGGGTTATGTTCTGCATGTGGCCGGCGCCGCCCTCGGCATCTCGGCCCTAGTGGCTGCAAGCGCAATCGCGTTCACAGTAGTCAAGGTCGCCGGCGTCCTGTACCTGCTCTGGTTGGCCTTCCGCGCCTTGGGCTCTCGCAGGCAAGGAACCTTGGAACAGCCCGCCGTCCAGGACGTGGAACCCACAGTGAGGCGCAGCCTTACTCGAGGATTCATGGTTGGTGCGCTGAATCCCAAGACTGCCATGTTCTTTGTGGCCTTCCTCCCCCAGTTCGTCCAACCCGGAGCTGGACCCATCTGGCTGCAACTCACTCTGCTGGGCTTTCTTTTCATTCTTGTGATGACCGTCCCCGACACGGTCTGGGCTCTGGCCGGCGCTGCGCTCCGCCGCCATCTCCCCCGCCTGAAACTGCGCGTGCTCGACCGCGTCAGCGGCTGCGTGTATCTCTTCATGGCCGCAGCCGCGTCGACCGTCCGGCGCACCACCCCGTAGGGTGGGCCTGGCCGGCGCAGGTCCCCTAGCCGACCCCTTCACGTCTGCCGCACCTAGGCGCCACTCGCTGGGTAACCGTTCCGCGGGAGCCCTTGAGGCTGTCTTTGAGCCGGGCCTACTTCGGCACGGTCCAAGGCCGGCCCGAGGGGCCCTGTAGTGCGTTTCCTCTGCAGGTGATGGGTGATCTGGGGACGATTCCGCCGTCGTTGAGGAAGCCGCCGCGGGGACCGCCGTCCGAGAGTGGCGGGGTGCGAGATTTAGTGGAATCGCAGCCCCTTGGTCGGCGGGGCGCGGGGCGTTGAACCCGTTGAGTCGGTTGCCGTGCCCTGCAGGGCTGCGCGGCGTGCCCGATGGAAGGAGCTCGGTGATTTAGATGGTTGTGCGGTGTTCCTCCATGGAGGAACACCAGGTGGGTTCCGAGGACTTGAAAAGGCTTTGCGGGGTCCTTTGGCCTTCCGCGGTTGATGCCGGTTAGCCCGTGACCGGGACCCGTGCCTTCGCCTCTGGCGCGCTACGAGTTGCAATCGGTCGGCTCGGGCACCGCAGCGCCCGCGTCGCACGTCAGGCGTCACCGTCGAGAATCCCGCCGTCTAGAATCCGGCTGTATCGCAGGCGCAGTGCACGTTCGGTGCTGGCAGTGATCGCCGCGACAACCAGGAAGACGTTCACCCACTCGGGCAGGCGGACGGGGCTGTTCAGCGTACCGACGCTCTCCGCTAACAGCGGGATCGATGTGAGCTGCTCGATGATCTGGGGCAGGCCGAGCACCAGGGCGAGGAGAAGCACGACCATGGACGCCGCGCCCAGGGTGCGGCTTAACGCCGGACGGGTTCGTTCAAGGTGTGCCCGTCGCCCCTCAGCCGATGCGTGATCGGGAAAGAGCTGTCGCTGTGTCCCGTCGTACGTCACGTAATGACACCGCCTGAGTCCGTAAGCGCTGGTCGCGACCTCGATCCGACCACCGGGGACGGGAAAGACCGCCGGAACCTTCGATCGTGCGGTGTTGATGCCATCGCGATAGAGCCGGGCGTACACCTCTCCGTCCGGATCGCCCCCATGCCGAATGTCGACGGACCAGGTTTCCGGCGGGGCGTCTCCATAGCTCAGGGGAAGGTGGAACACCGAGCGAGAGAACAGTTGCCACCAACGAACGGGCTGCAGCGCGTGGCCGTCTCCGGGTTTGACCCTATTCATCGTCGCCTCCTCCTGAGCCGGGCATTCCCGGCATCCACTCACCGAAGACGGCACCACCGGTCGACATCCGGCATCCGGCAGCACGCCGCGGTGGGTACTTGCAAAGTACCAGCGTTCCATCCCCTCATACCCGAGCCTAGTGCCGGGTCACGGTTCGGCGGTGACACTACGCCACTACTGCCGGTTCGCGATGAAGCGCAGACTGGGGAGGAGATGAAGAACCTGCAACCGTGCGGGCGTGGACGCCACCATCTCCGCGCAGGCGCTCATCAACGACATCCCGCTCGCCGAGCGGGAGGGAGATGTGCTCCGTGTGGCAAGTGACGGATATTCGGTGCAGGACATCGCTCGAATCCTGCACCTTGCCCCCGGCACGGTCCGCAACTAACTTTCAAGTGCCATCGGCAAGACCCACACCACGACCCGCCACGACGCCGCCCGTTACGCGCGGGAACACGACTGGCTGTGAATGGATCTGGTCGAACCCAGATCTGCAATGCCACGCTGTGAGGTGATGACGAGCGGATCGGAGGGCGGCCCGGTGGCTGCCGGTGCTGGGGTGCGTGCAGCCGTGGCGGTGGGCGGCCCCGGTGGGTGCCGGTGCCGGTTGTGGGCCCTGCCGGTGCCGGTTGGGGGCCCTGCCGGTGGGGTCCGGGGTGGGGTGGGGGGTGGG
>NZ_WIAE01000035.1:0-1564 GCF_009828605.1 Arthrobacter zhaoguopingii
CAGCACCGTGGCTGCGGTGTAGTAGGGAGGGATGGCAGCGGGGCTGTCCCTCTCTCGGGTGCGCTGGCCTCAGGGGCGCTCGATCACGGCGGTGGCCTGTATCTCGATGCGCAGACCGGAGAGGACGAAGTCGATTCCTCCGAGAATGGCGGTCGGCGCGAAGTTCTCGTCCATCAGTTCGTGGCAGATGTCGATGAATTCGAACGCATCGCGGGCATCGGCCAGGTAGACCGTCAGATTGACGATGTTGGCCAGGTTCGTGCCGGCGGCCTCCAGAGCCAGTCCGACGTTGCGCAGGGCCTGCCGGGCCTGGGCGCCGAACTCGGGCGAAACGATGTTGTAGTCCTTATCAACCCCGGTCTGCCCGGCGACGAACGCGAAATCGCCGGCCGTGACGCACTGCAGGTAGGCGTACTTGCGGGAGTCGCCGAGCCCAGGGACCTCGATGTTGGTTTTAGTGATCATGACCGTGCTCCGGTTCTTCGGTTGTGAACGTCTCAGCGGACAGCGGCCGGTTCGGCCAGGAGCGTCTCGGTGACGTAGGCCCGGGCCTTCATGAGTGCCTGCTCACGCTCCTCGTCGCTGAGGCGTGCAGGCGCGTGAGTGACGAAGGGCTGCACCACGTCGTACCCGACGAACTCGAACATCCCGCGGCGGACGTGGTAGAGGAAGTCATCGAGCCCGCCGTAGCCGCCGGGCGCGGAGGCCGCGCCGGGCGCGAAGGATGCCTCGACGCCTCCTGTCGTGAGGAGCATCATGGCTTTCTTGTTCCTCATGCCGCCCTGGTCGAAGATGCCGTACTCGCCGCCGAAAATGGCGCCGAGCAGGAACACCTGGTCGATCCAGCCCTTGAGGATCGCGGGCATGGAGAACCACCACACCGGAAATGACAGCACGAGCAGGTCGGCGTCCTGCAGCCTGGCCAGGTGCGCCCCGACCGGTTCGGGGAGGGTGCCTTCAGCAAAGGCCCGCATCTGCTCGGCCTGGGGCTTGAAGTAGCCCGGGCCGTCCATGAACTGTCCGCGGCTCAGCACAGGGTTCCACCCAATGTCGTACAGATCAATGAAGTCGACCTCGACGCCCTCCGACCTCAGCTGCTGGGCCACCGCGGAAGCCTGGGCGGACGAGAACGAGGCGGGCTCGGGGTGGGCGTGGACGATCAACGCACGCCTGATGGGGTTGCTTGAATCAGTGAAAGTCATGCCACCATCATATCGACGTTTTACGAAATGTCTATATGAGTCTGTGCTGCAGCTGCTCCACAAGCTCGTCCACCTGCGTGCCGACGCGCCGGTAGTGCGTCCACTTGCCGATGCGGGTCGATTCCACCAGGCCGGCCCGCTCCAAGGAGTTCATATAGACCGATATGGTTGGCTGCGAAAGACCCGTCTTGGCCGCCAGGTGCGTCACGCACACCCCGTACTCCTCGCGGTCCGCAATCGGCTCGTACTCCGCGAAGGACTCCTCGGGCGTGCGCAACCACTCCATGATCTGGAAGCGCGTGGGGTTGCCGAGAAGTTTGAGGACGTCGACGAGCGATAAAGACATACTCCATGGTCTCACC
>NZ_WIAE01000036.1:0-1459 GCF_009828605.1 Arthrobacter zhaoguopingii
GGTGCGGTTACCAGCTTTGTGGGAGGGGGCGGCCTTCTTCGTAGCCGGCGGCGGACTGGATGCCGACCAGGGCGCGGTCGGAGAATTCGGCCAGGGTGCGGGCTCCGGCGTAGGTCATGGAGCTGCGCACTCCGGCGGTGATCATGTCCAGCAGGTCCTCCACACCGGGACGGGCGGGGTCCAGGTACATTTTGGAGGTGGAGATGCCTTCTTCGAAGAGTCCCTTCCGGGCCCGGGCGAAGACGTCCTCGGCCTGGGTGCGGTGCTGCACCGCCCTCGCGGAGGCCATGCCGAAGCTTTCCTTGTAGCGGCGGCCGTCGCTGTCGGTGTGCAGGTCCCCGGGGCTCTCGTAGGTCCCGGCGAACCAGGACCCGATCATGACCTGGCTGGCCCCGGCGGCCAGGGCCAGGGCCACATCCCGGGGGTAGCGGACCCCGCCGTCGGCCCACACGTGCGCGCCGAGCTCCCGGGCCGCCATGGCGGCCTCGTGCACGGCGGAGAACTGGGGCCGGCCCACGGCGGTCATCATCCGGGTGGTGCACATCGCCCCGGGCCCGACCCCGACCTTCACAATGTCCGCCCCGGCCGCGACCAGGTCCCGGACCCCGTCGGCGCTGACCACGTTCCCGGCCACGACGGGCACCTGCGGGTCCAGGGAGCGCACGATCTTGAGGGCATCGAGCATCTTGCGCTGGTGCCCGTGGGCGGTGTCCACCACCAGGGTGTCCACCCCGGCCGCGAGCAGGGCCGCCGCCTTGGCCTCGACGTCCCCGTTGATCCCCACCGCCGCGGCCACCCGCAGCGAACCGCGGGCGTCCAGGGCCGGGGTGTAGATGGTCGAGCGCAGCGCCCCGGCCCGGGTGATGACCCCCTGCAGGATCCCGTCCCGGACCACCGGGGCCAGCGGGGCGCCGCTGGCCTCCAGCTCCGCGAAGACCCCCTGCAGCCCCTGAACCGGGTCCGCCTCGAACCGGGCCGCGTCCACCGGGGCCGGGCCGGTGCGCAGCACCGAGGCCAGGGACGCGAAACGGTCCACGCCCTCGCAGTCCGCGGCCCGCACCACCCCCACATACCGGTCCTCCCCGTCCACGACCACCACCGCGCCGTGGGCGCGCTTGTGGATCAGGTGCAGCGCATCGATCACCGTGTTGGACGGGCGCAGCCGCAGCGGAGTCTCAAACACCGGATGGCGGGCCTTGACCCAGCCGGTGACCTCGGTAATCACCTCCACCGGCACGTCCTGGGGCAGCACCGCCAGCCCGCCGCGCCGGGCCAGAGTCTCCACCATCCGCCGCCCGGTCACCGCGGTCATATTCGACACCACCAAAGGAATCGTCGAACCGGTCCCATCAGCGGCGGAGAGATCCACGTCAAAACGCGAAACCACCTCCGAGGCCGAGGGCACCAAAAACACATCAGCATAGGTCAGGTCGGTGGACGGATCATTGATGAATCGCAT
>NZ_WIAE01000037.1:0-1329 GCF_009828605.1 Arthrobacter zhaoguopingii
GGCTGTCTCAGGTTGTTAGCGCAACACCGGTGATCAGTTCGTTGAGTTTGTCATAGGGTTTGCGCCAGTGGAGGGTTTGTCGGGGGCGGATGTTGAGTAGCGTTTGGACGTCGGCGAGTTCAGCATCGGTGATCTTGTTGAAGTCGGTGCCCTTCGGGTAGAAGTCCCGGATCAGGCCGTTGGTGTTCTCGTTCGTGCCTCGCTGCCACGGCGAGTGCGGGTCGCAAAAGAACACCGGGCACCCGGTGGCGATGGTGAACGCGGCGTGAGCGGCCATCTCGGTGCCCTGGTCCCAGGTGATCGTCTTCGCCAGCTCGGCCGGCAGGCCGGCGATCATCGCGGCCAACACATCGGTCACTGTCTTGCTGTCGCGGACCCCCGGGAGTCTGCCCAGAAGCGCGTAGCGGGTGCGGCGTTCGACCAGGGTGACGATGCCGGAGTTGCCCGGGCCGACCACAAGGTCCCCTTCCCAATGCCCCGGGACCGCACGGTCGGCCACCTCAGCGGGACGCTCGCTCAGCCTCGCCCCATCCAGCCAGGGCCGGCTGGATCGTTTGGGTAGCTTCGATGCAGGGATCCGCTCGGTCCTGCCCGAGCGCAGCGCTTTGGCGACGGTGAGCTCATGCCGCAACGCCCCGCGGCCCTGAACATAAAGAGCCTGGTAGATCGTCTCGTGCGACACGTGCAGCTCCGCCCGGTCCGGGAATGCCAGCTTCAACTCGCCCGCGACCTGCTCGGGCGAGTACTTCAGGTTCAAGCGTGACACGACCTCGCGGCGCAGCCTCGGATCGGTGAGCTTGGCCTGTCGGCGTCGCGGCCGGGATGCCAGCGCCCGGTAGTGCGCCAGTTCCGCGTCGTACTCCGCTAGGCCCCAGTGCTGGACCTGGTGGGCGCGGACCTCCCGCGACACGGTCGAGGGATGCACCCCCAGTTCCCGGGCGAGCGCCCGCACTCCCATCGGCTCAGGCAACGCCCGCGCTGCCTGAATGAACGACCGATCAGCCAGCGTCAACCGTCGATACGACCGACCCTGCGCGCCCAGCACACCCGCTGGACCTGAGGCGCCCGGCGGCGGGACAGCCTCCCGCACAGCCCTCAGCATCGGCATCGGCGGTACCCCGCCATAGGGACCATCGAGCAGTTTCATGCCACCAAGAGTGGCCCATCTGCCGACCGTCATCCGATGAACGTCCAATGATGACCCCACCCGGACCGTCGAAACGCCTCGGATCAGCGCCCGATACGCCGCCGCCCGCGTCTCCCACCCAATCTTCTTACCCACACCACACCCCGTTCCTCAAGGTGTTGCGCTAAAAACTAGAGACTGCC
>NZ_WIAE01000038.1:0-1285 GCF_009828605.1 Arthrobacter zhaoguopingii
TGATAGCTAGTGAAGGGGACGATTGCGCAGGTGCGCATCGTCTTGCTTCAGCTTTCCAGTTTCACGAAGCAGGATCATCGCCTCAGGGAATGAACCCGGCCTCATCCCCAGGGATGAGACGCCTAGGTAAGGCAACCTGCTAGGGCATAGCTACTGACTCGTATTCGTTTCTCAAGCTGAACCAGGCCATGTTGCTTCTCTGAGGCCGGAAACGAAGTGGCCACATACAACGTCTTTGGTCAGGCTGCCCTTCGGCTGACATACCGTGATCTTGATGCCCAGAAGTTTTGATACCCAGAAGTCTTGTCCTCAACCTCAACGGCTTGAAACGTCACGGTGTCCCTTTTTCGGGCGCTTAACGCCGACGATTACGGCCTGAACCCTGTCACCAACGGCATATACATCATCTCGCTAAAGGATCGGTGAGTTCAGTCGGTCGTTGCAAGAGACCGCCTTAGCCTTCTGTGACGTGTGATCAGGTCTTGTTGAAAACTGGATAGTTGTCGTCCGCGGGGTTGACCGCCTAGCGTTGCGGGTTATTCAGGAGGGCCAGTGGGATAGGACTACCTTCCCGGTGATGGTAGAGCTCTCGAGGAGCTCGTGAGCGCGCCGAAGGCCTTCGGCGTTGATTGGTTCGATGTGGGTTGTCAGCGTTGAGCGGATGCGTCCGGCGTCGACCATCCCGGAGAACTCATTGAGTAGCTGATGCTGGTAGTAGTCGTGCGGTTCGAATAGAGGACGGGTGAACATGAGCTCCCAGTGCCAGGTGATGCTCTTATTCTTGAGGACATCGATGCTGCCGCCGGACTGATCGATGGATACGACCTGCCCGCGGGGTTTGAGGACATCGGCGATGGCCTCCAGGTTCGCCGGAGTGAAGGACGTAAATACGTAGTCCACCCCATTGGGTACCGGCTGCTTGACGTCGCCGGCGAACTCGCGCGGGACTACCTCGTCGGCGCCCATACGTTGAACCCACTTCGAGGACTCTTGAAAGCCCGGATATCCACGGCTTCCTGAACCGTCTGGCCGTGTTGGCCGCCTGACCGAAAAGGTTGTATTTGGCCACTTCTTTTCTCGCAGCAGGGAAGGAACATGGCGCGGTTCAGCTTGAGAGACGACTACGAGTCTGCAGCTATGCCCTAGCGGGTTGCCTTACTTGGACATCTCATCCCTGGGGATGAGGCCGGGTTCATTCCCTGAGGCGATGATCCTGCTTCGTGAAACTGGAAAGCTGAAGCAAGACGATGCGCACCTGCGCAATCGTCCCCTTCACTAGCTATCA
>NZ_WIAE01000039.1:0-1268 GCF_009828605.1 Arthrobacter zhaoguopingii
GGTGAGTTCAGTCGGTCGTTGCAACACCCCCTATTGATGTGAGGTGTTGTGAGTGGTGTCGAAAAAGGAACGACTCGATCAGGAGGCGCGGTTCTGGGTGTTGATGGCCCAGGGATCGACGCTGACAGCGGCCTGTGATGCTGTAGGCGTGAATCGACGAACTGGACACCGTTGGCGCCAAGCAACCGGCGGTCGTATCCCGCGCGCTAAGCCAGAGCCTTCAGGCCGGTACCTCTGTCTGGAGGAACGACTACGAATAGCGGATCTGCACCTGGTCGGGTGTGGTGTTCGGGCGATCGCCCGGGAAATAGGCCGGTGTGCTTCGACGGTCAGCCGCGAGTTACAGCGGAACAACCCACCCACGGCTGTCCGGGGACGGGTCTCGAACCGGGTGAAGTACGCCCCGTACGCAGCCCAGATCCGGGCAGAGTTATCGGGCCGGCGGCCGAAGGCAAGCAAGTTCGATGATCCGGAACTAGCCTCGTTGGTGCAGGCTAAGTTGTGTGTGAAGTGGAGCCCGGAGCAGATCAGTGACCACCTTGCCATGGCTTGTGGTGACCGGCGGGAGTTGCAGGTGAGTCCAGAGACGATCTATCAGGCCCTGTATGTCCAGGGCCGCGGCCATCTACGCGCTGATCTGCATCAACACCTGCGTACCGGGCGTGCGGTGAGGCGTCCCAGGCGCTCCACCACGGTGAAGAGTTCGGGGAAGATCCCGGACATGATCCTCATCAGTGAACGCCCCGCAGAGGTCGCTGACCGTGCCGTGCCCGGCCATTGGGAGGGCGATTTAGTGCTCGGTTCGAACTGCCGGTCAGCTATCGCAACCCTCGTTGAACGCCAGACACGATTCGCGATGCTCGTCCATCTACCAGGGGATCACAGTGCGATCACCGTCAGGGATGGTCTGTTGGCCGCCATCAAAACCCTGCCGGTGCACCTGGCCAGATCCCTGACATGGGATCAGGGCACCGAGATGGCTCAGCACCGCCAAATCAGCATGGCCACGAAGATGGCGATTTACTTCTGCGATCCTCACTCGCCGTGGCAGCGTGGCTCGAACGAGAATCTCAATGGTTTGCTGCGCCAGTACTTCCCGAAGGGCACAGACCTATCCGTTCACTCACCCCAGCGGTTGCTCGAGGTCGCCACCGAACTCAATGACCGGCCGCGTAAAACCCTCGGCGGAATCACCCCCGCACACGCCATGCAACAACTACTGTTCAAACCAGAAAACCCGACCGTTGCAACGACCGCTTGAATACACC
>NZ_WIAE01000040.1:0-1011 GCF_009828605.1 Arthrobacter zhaoguopingii
GCTGCCGTTCAGCCTGAAGGTGTTGTTGGAGAATCTGCTGCGGACCGAGGACGGGGCCAATATCACCGCCGATCATGTGCGGGCCCTGGCCGGGTGGAATCCTGAGGCGGAGCCGGATACGGAGATTCAGTTCACTCCGGCGAGGGTGATCATGCAGGACTTCACCGGGGTGCCGTGCGTGGTGGACCTGGCCACGATGCGTGAGGCGGTGGCCGAGCTTGGCGGGGATCCGAAGAAGGTGAATCCGTTGGCGCCGGCGGAGATGGTGATTGATCATTCGGTGCAGATCGATGTGTTCGGCAATGCCGGGGCGCTGGAGCGCAACATGGAGATCGAGTATCAGCGCAATGGGGAGCGGTATCAGTTCCTGCGCTGGGGCCAGACCGCGTTTGATGATTTCAAGGTGGTGCCCCCGGGGATGGGCATTGTGCACCAGGTGAACCTTGAGTACCTGGCCCGCACGGTGATGACCCGGGAGGTGACCGGGGCGGACGGGGCGACGGTGCTGCGGGCGTATCCGGATACCTGTGTGGGCACCGATTCGCACACCACCATGGTCAACGGGCTGGGCGTTTTGGGTTGGGGGGTCGGCGGGATCGAGGCGGAGGCGGCGATGCTGGGCCAGCCGGTGTCGATGCTGATCCCGCGGGTGGTCGGCTTCAGGCTCTCCGGGTCGATTCCGGCCGGGGCCACGGCCACCGATGTGGTGCTGACCATCACCGAGATGCTGCGCCGGCACGGGGTGGTGGGCAAGTTCGTGGAGTTCTACGGCGAGGGCGTGGCCGAGGTGCCGTTGGCGAACCGGGCCACGATCGGGAACATGTCCCCGGAGTTCGGCTCGACCGCGGCGATGTTCCCCATCGATGAGGTGACCCTTGAGTATCTGCGCCTGACCGGGCGCCCGGCGGAGAACGTGGCCCTGGTGGAGGCCTACGCCAAGGAACAGGGCCTGTGGCACGATCCGTCCACCGAGATCCGGTTCTCCGAATACCTGGAGCTGGACCTGTCCAC